>DASWNX010000027.1 GCA_036399055.1 Jatrophihabitans sp. | reverse complement strand
CGATGCGGCCACGCCGGACCTTTGCTCGTGCTCTACCGGCGCGTGGAGTCGCGGCCCTCGGTGCTGAGCAGCACCACGACGCTGTCCGCGCCGATGTCGAGCTCTGCCCGACGACGGTCCGCTCCCGCGCCGGTCAGAGCGGCCCGGGCCCCGGCGAGGGTCGCCGCCCCACAAGGGCCAGAGGACACCCCATGGGCAGCGAGGTCGGTGACGGCTTGCTCGGCGGCGTCGTCAGCGATTGCCACCGCGGCGTCCAGGCCGGCCTGCAGCACCGGCCAGGCCAGCTGCGACGGGGTGCCGCAGTTCAGCCCGACCATCACCGTCGGCGCCGTCGTGATGGTGGTGGCAGCGCCGGTGAGCAGGCTGCGCAGCACGCACGCGGCGGTGACGGGCTCCACGCCCAGCACCGCCGGCGCCGGCGCCGGCGCGCTGCGTTGATGGGTGAGGACTGCCTGCGCCAGTGATCCCACACCCATCGGAACGACGATCAGCCCGAGCCGGCCGGCGCGGGCATCGGCGAGCTGGGCGTCGGTCTCGGCAAGCAGCGTCGCGTAACCCTCGACGATCCAGCCAGGAACCTGCTCATAGCCCGCCCAACCGGTGTCCTGCACCAGCACCGCGTCGCCGCGGCCGGCTGCCGCGGCCGCGGCCTGCTCGACGGCCGCGTCGAAGGTGCCGGCGTCGGCGGTGACCTGCGCGCCCTCGGCGGCGATGGCCGCCACCGCGCCCGCGGAGACGATCTGCGGGAGGAACACCTGCGCGGGCAGCCCGAGCATCGCCGCCATCCGGGCGACGGCCCGGCCGTGGTTGCCGTCGCTGGCGGTGATCAAGGTGATCGGATCGGCGGCCGCGGCCGAGCGCAGCGCCTCAAGGGTCAGCGGGCCGCTCAGCTGCCCGCGGGTGGCCAGGATCTGGGCGATCGCCCAGGACGCGCCGAGGGCCTTGAAGGCCGGCAGCCCGAGCCGCGATGACTCGTCCTTGACGAACACCCGGCCCACGCCGAGCTCCTCGGCCAGCGCGGGGACCTCCACCAGCGGGGTCGCGGCGTAACCGGGCAACCTGGAGTGGAACGCCGGCGTGAGCGCAGCCCGGGCCGGCGAAGCACGCCAGGATCGGGCAGCGGGGCGGGAATACCAGTGCGGGTCTGTCACGTCAGCGACAGAACTCGATCGCGGCGGCGGTGAGCGCACGGGCGCAGGCCACCGTGCTGGGCAGGTCGGTCCACTCGACCTGGGCGTGGGCGCCGTCGCCACTGGGACCGAACAGCACCGTGGGAATGCCGGCCGCTGAGAGAAACGCCGCGTCGGCCCAGTAGCTGACCCCGCCGACCGGCGCCGGCCGGCCCAGCACCCGCTCGGTCGCCGCGACCACGGCGCGCTCGATGGCGCTGCCCGCGGCGACCTCGAACGGCTCGCGGGCCAGGGTGGTGCGAGCGCTGACTTCAAGGCCGGCGTCGGCGGCGCGGCATCCGGCGAGCAGGTCCTCGATGTCGGCCTCGACGTCGGCCAGGGTCTGTCCGGGCAACGTGCGGCGCTCGATGGTCAGCACGCAGGACGCCGGGATGGTGGACTCCCCCACCCCGCCGGTGATCAGCGAGCCGTGCAAGGTGCCCGGGCCGAGGCTGGGGTGGGCGGCGCCTCGCAGCCGCTGGTTCAGCTCCTCCAACGCCACCAGGATCGGTCCGGTCTTGAGGATGGCGTCGACGCCCAGGTGCGGGCGTGATCCGTGAGCGGCCTTGCCGACGACCTGGATCTCGGTCCACACGAAGCCGCGGTGGGCGGTGGCGACGGCCAGCTCGGTCGGCTCGGTCACGATCGCGGCGTCGGCCCGGACGCCGGCGGCGAGGACCTCCTGGACGCCGAAGCTGGAGTGCTCCTCGTCAGCCACCGCCGCGACGATGACCTCGCCGGGGGCTCCGGCGGCCGCGGCGTCACGGCAGGCGATCAGCGCCGCCACCAGGCCGGCCTTCATGTCATAGACGCCGCGGCCATAGATCCGGTCGCCCTCGATCCGAGCGCCCCACGGATCAGCCATGTCACCCGGCGGGACGGTGTCGGAATGCCCGCACAGCAACAATGACCGGCCGGCGCCGGAGCCGGCGGGCCGGCTGCGCACCACGACGCTGGGGCGTCCGGGCACAGCCTCGAACACCTCGACGCCCAGGCCGGCGCCGGTGGCCCAGTCGGCGACGCGCTCAGCGACCTTGGCCTCACCGGCCGCGCCCGGCAGCAGCGAGGGGTTGGCCGAGTCGATCGCCGACAGCTCGGACAGCAGCTCCACGACCTCGCGATCAGCGCTCACGCCGCACCGCCACGACCGCCGAGGCGCAGGTTGGGGGTTGACCGGAGCTGCGGATGAGGCGTCGACGTCATGGGCACACTGTGCCTGGCGTTGCCTGCGCGGTCCAGCGACTCGACCGCCTCGGCGGGAGTGCGCGCCTGCGATGGCGCGAAGCCGCCCAAAGGCGAAGCCGCCCAAAGGCGAAGCCGCCCAAAGGAATTGTCCGTCCAGCGATCGATCGGCCACAATGACGAGATGGCGGCGCAGTACGGTCCGCATCGATGGTCGGCCGGTGATCGCGACATCGACCACACCGACGCGTTCCGGGCAGCGAACTTCACGGTCTGCGACCTCACCGGCGCGAGGCTGCGCGACTGCGACCTGACCAAGGTCAAGATCGTCGACTCGTGGCTGGTCGACGTCAGCGTGTCCGGATACGTCCAGAACCTCGTCGTCAACGACGTCGACGTCACCGCGTTCGTCGCGGCCGAGCTCGACCGGCGGCACCCCGAGCGTGCGCGGTTACGACAGATGCGGACGGCCGAGGACTTCCGCGCGATGTGGGACACCCTCGAAGGGCTCTGGGCCGAGACGGTCGCGCGGGCCGAGCGGCTGCCCGAACAGGCTCTTCATGAACGGGTCGACGACGAGTGGTCCTTCGTCGAGACGCTGCGCCACCTCGTCTTCACCACCGACGCCTGGGCCAGCCGCACCGTCCTCGACGAGCCGATGCCCTACCACCGGCTGGGCCTGCCCCAGACCGCCTACTCGCCCACCGACGCGGCGGCCCTCGGAATGGACCTCGACGCCCGTCCCTCGTATGCGCAGGTGCTGCAGGCGCGCGCGGACCGGATGGCGCTGGTGCGCGGCATCGTTGACGGCCTCACCGACACCGAGCTCGCACGGGCCTGCACCCGTGCGCCGGCGCCCGGTTACCCCGAAGAAGCCCGCACGGTCGGCGGCTGCCTCAGCGTGGTGATGGACGAGGAGTGCGAGCACCGCCGCTACGCCACCCGCGACCTCGCGGTGCTCGAAGCCGGCGTCGAAGGCGGCGCCGGCGGCGTGTGACCCGGCAGCGTCATGGCACAGTGGGAGGACGCCTCTGACGTGATGGGAGCCCTCCGCTCGGCGAGGCACGGCCCCTTGGCGGGCCGTCACCCGGCCTACCAGGCAGGAGCGACACCCATGGAGGTAACCCCCCTCGTCTGGGGACTGACGATCATCGCGATCATCGGGCTGCTGGTCTTCGACTTCGTCTTCCACGTCCGCAAGGCCCACGTCCCCAGCCTGCGCGAGGCCGCGCTCTGGTCCGCCCTCTACGTCGGGCTGGCGCTGCTCTTCGGCGTCGGCGTCCTGGTCTTCGGAGGAAGCACGGCGGGCTCGGAGTACTTCGCCGGCTACATCACCGAAAAGGCGCTCTCGGTCGACAACCTCTTCGTCTTCCTGATCATCATGACGAGCTTCCGGGTGCCGCGCGAGGACCAGCAGAAGGTGCTGCTGTTCGGCATCGTCTTCTCGCTCATCGCGCGCACCGGCTTCATCCTTCTCGGCGCGGCGCTGATCAACGCCTTCGCCTGGGTCTTCTACCTTTTCGGCCTGATCCTGCTGCTCACCGCCGGAAACCTGCTCAAGTCCGAGGGCGAGGACTCCCACGGCGGCGACAACCTCATCATCCGGCTGGCTCGCAGGGTGTTTCACACCACGGACTACTACGACGGTGACAAGCTCTTCACCGTCCACCAGGGCAAGCGCGCGATGACCCCGATGCTGCTGGTCATGGTGGCTATCGGCGGCACCGACATCCTCTTCGCCCTCGACTCCATCCCGGCCATCTTCGGGCTCACCCAGAACACCTTCATCGTCTTCACCGCCACCGCCTTCTCGCTGCTGGGCCTGCGGCAGCTGTTCTTCCTCATCGACGGTCTTCTGGACCGCCTCATCTACCTCTCCTACGGGCTTGCGGTGATCCTCGCCTTCATTGGCGTGAAGCTGATCCTGCACGCGCTCCACGAGAACAACGTGCCGTTCATCAACGACGGCGAGCCCGTCAAGGTGGTCGAGATCAGCACGGCGCTGTCGTTGTCGGTGATCATCGGCGTCCTGCTCTTCACGGTCCTGGCCTCGTTGCTCAGCCCCGCGGGCAAGGCCCAGAACGCCATCTCCAACGCCCGCCGCCACGCCGGCTCCTACCTCGACAGCGAGTACACCGCCGACCCGGCCGAACGCGAGCGCATCTTCCGGGCGCTGCTCGCCGAACGCGACCAGATCATCGCCCTGGGCCCCAAGTATCGTCAGAAGGTCCGCGACGAACCCGAACTCATGGCACTGCTCGAACGCGCCCGCGCCAGCCACGAGGCCGCGGTGCGACGAGGAGAAGCCGTGAGCAGCCCACCATCACCGTCAAGCTGAGAAGAGCCCGTCCTATGTTCAGCTCCCGATCTCGTTCAGCCGCGGCGCCCGGCGCGGCCGAGCCGGCGCCGGTGGCGCAGGACCACCGGGATCCCACCCGGCCGGTCGCGGTCATCGACCGGCTCGGCGCCGGCGTGGCCACCTGGAGCCTGCGGTTGCTGCTCACCGCGGCAGCTCTGGTCGTGGTGGCGTGGGCGCTGGGCAAGCTGTGGGACGCGGTCCTGCCCGTCGTGCTCGGGCTCTTCCTCGCCTCGGTGCTGTGGCCCCTCGCGCGGCTGCTGCGCAAGTTCCTTCCCCCGGCTCTGGCCGCGCTCCTCACACTGCTCGTCGCGGTGGGCGTCCTGGCCGGCCTCGGAGCGATCCTGGTGCCCCAGGTGACCGATCAGTGGTCGGAGTTCACCGACGCGGTGGCAGGCGGGCTGACCGACCTCGAGGATCTCATCGCCGGGCCACCGTTCAACCTCGACGCCGCCGCGCTGGGGGACTACATCGACCAGGCCGTGGACAAGCTCCGGGCGAACTCCGGCTCGATCGCCGGCGGCGTCCTCACCGGCGTCACCACCGTGGGCCACCTCCTGGTCCATGGACTGCTCGCGCTGGTGTTGTGCTTCTTCTTCCTCAAGGACGGCCCGAAGTTCATCCCCTGGCTCACCCGTTGGCTCGGCCCGGCCGGTGGCCGCCACGTGGGCGAGATCTCCACGCGCAGCTGGAACGTCCTGAGCGGGTTCATGCGGGCCCAGGCCGCCGTGGGACTGGTCGACGCGGTCGCGATCGGCATCGGCCTGGCGATCCTGGGGGTGCCCTTCGCCCTGCCGCTGGCGGTCCTGGTGTTCTTCGGCGCCTTCATCCCGATCATCGGCGCCTTCGTCACCGGTGCGCTGGCAGCCCTCGTCGCGCTGGTTACCGACGGGCTCACCAGCGCTCTGATCGTGACCGTCCTGGTGCTGGTCGTCCAGCAGGTGGAGGGACACATCCTGCAGCCGCTCCTGGTCGGGCGCGCACTGGAACTGCACGCTGCCCTGGTCATCCTGGCGGTCGCCACCGGCGGCTCGCTCGCCGGCATCACCGGCGCGTTCCTGGCCGTCCCCCTGGTCGCCATCGTGGTCACGATGGTGCGCTACGCCCGCGAGGAGTTTCTCGCCCGCACCCAACCGGCGGCTGCCAGCCCGGCAGCCGACGCGGCCCCTGACGGGGTCCCGACCGCGACAGCCAGGCCGGCGCAGGGCTGAGCCGCTCAGCGGCACGTTCGCATCGAGATCACCGGCCGACTCGACGGTCAGTACGCCTTGAACCGACGGCGCCGGACCTTCCTGTGACCGTCCTCATCGCGGATCACCTCGTGCGTCGCGCCCCGTGGCAGCTCCTCTCCTTCGGGCACCGCCTCGCCACGACTGATGAGATCGTCGATGAACCGCTCCTCAGCCCGCCGCGCCTGGTCATCCTCAGCTGACGCGGCGGGATCTGACGCGGCGGGATCTGACGCGGCGGGATCTGACCCAGCTGCGTCCTTTCCCTGGTGGGAGTCCATGAGATGAGTCCGTTCCGCGGTCAGTCGAAGGCTCGCCGGGCCAGCGTCAGGCCCCCGTCGGCGCGGATGATCTGATGCGTGTGGATCCCCGCCTCCGCGTCCATGGTCGCCTCGGCGGTGAGGTGCTCCTCCGGCACGCTGACCCGGCCCTGCCGGAACAGGTCCTCCACGAAGGACGCGGCCACCCGCTGGGCGTCGCCGTAGGCGAGCGAGCCGATCGCCGGGGACGCGCCGGCGACCCCGAACCGCAGCCCCTGCGCAGGCGCCCGACAGGAGAACTCCCCCGCGATGCCGTAGGCCTCCCCGGAGATCAGGACTCTCTCCAGCGCCTCACCCCGGTCGGTCCGAGCCCCGACTATCCCCAGGGCATGCTCGCCCACCGCCGCGGCCGTGAGGGCCGTGGCGCCGGACGGCGAGAGGATGCCGTGCCGGACGAAGCCCGAGCGCAGGGCTCGCCCGTACCCGCCGCCGAACATCTCGTGGTCGGCGGCGATCATGTGCGCTGCCACCTGCGCGTAGTAGCCGGGCACGATGGGAGCCGCTGCCACGCCGGCTTCCAGCAGGCGGCCGGCGTCGATGCTGGCCTGCTTCAGCCCGCTTTCGTCGCGGTTCTGCTGCGCCCGGAAGATCCCGGCCAGCGCCCGTAGGAACGCGCCGGTGAACACCCGGGAGAACGAGTGCGGGGCGCTGGACAGCTCAGCTGCCGGCGCGTCCGGCGGCAGCATCACCGGGTCGCGGTAGAAGAAGTGGTTCGCCGCGTTGCGCAGGCAGTCCCGGTCGACGGAGGTCGGCGAGATCTGACGGATCGCCCATCCGAGCTGCTCAGCGACCCGGGACAGCCTGGACGAGCGAGCGAGGTGGCCGTTGGTCTCGGCGAGCACCGCGACCCGCATCTGATCCAGCTGCAGCGCCGAGAGCAGCGCGCTGATGTCTGCGAACGACTCGTGAAACGCAGCCACCTCGGCGCTGGCGGCGTCCCATAGCTGCGGCCGAATTGCGTCGAGGACGGCATGGCCGGTCTCATGGCAGAGCACGTCCGGGCTCTCGCCCGAGTAGACGGTGATGCCGGACACGGATTGGTGGAAGAACGTGAGGCCGGCACGGTCGTAGTAGGCGTTGAGATCCTCGCCGGCGTCGAGCGTCACGGTCAGCTCGTCCCCCACCGAGGGATGCCAACTGATGTCGTCACCGAGCAGTGATCCCCAGAAGTCCGCTGCCCGGCGAAGGGCGTCTGCCGCGGCCCAGTACCGGAACTCGACGGTGCCGGGCTGATCACCACTCTGCGACGGGGGCAAGTCGGCGATGCGCAGCGCCAACGGCAACGCTTGGAGATCTGGCTGCGGCCGCAGAATCGGAGTGCGATAGGTCGGTGGCGCGCCCGGGTCGTCCTCCCATGCCCGGATAACCTCCGACAGCTTCCACTCATGTAGGTCCGCCATGACTTTTCCCTTCCTGTGAGGGGGTCGCGGCTTCCTGACCAAGGTCGCAGCGACTCGATCGATTGACGCGGGACCAAGGCTGAGTGTCGCACTTTTAGCCTGCTGTGTTAAGGGTTTCACTCGCTGGATCAGGGCTCTTCGGCCGGCCGGGCGTCCTCGTTCAGTCAGTCGCGGACTATGTGCATGGCAACAATGTATGGGCACTGTCACGCGCTGTCTCAGCGGCGCCCACAAAGGCCGAACCCCTCACCGAGAGCTGGTTCAGCGTGACTGTCCGCGACCTCGCCGTGACGTCAGGCGATGCGCAGCCGCGGGCACCCGACGTCGATCACCAGGTGCGAGATCGGAGCTCAGAGGTCGGTGTGCGACCCGTCGGAGATCTCGCCGACGAATTCCTCCACGACGTCTTCCAGCGCCAGCACTCCCAGGCTGGCGCCGCCGTCGGTGACGTGACCGAGGTGGCTGCGAGCGCGGCGCAGCGCGGTGATGACGTCAGGCAGCGGGCTGTCGGCCGGAATGGGCGGCATGCGGTGCAAGTGCTGCACCGGCCAGGGCCGGGTGGGGTCGTGCGCTCCGGTGAGCACGTCTTTGATGTGGACGAAGCCGAGCAGCGCGCCCGGAGCCCTGTGGTCGCGAACCGGAAAGCGTGAGTACCCGGTCGCGGCGGTCAACTCCTCCAGCTCACCCGTGGTCGTGGCGGTCGTGATGGTGACCAGCTCCGCGTGCGGGATGGTGGCGTCGGCGGCCGTCCGCTCGGCCAGGTGCAGGGCGCTGGACAGGCGCTGGTGCTCGGCGGCGTCGAGGTAGCCCTCGTCGTGGGACTCGGCGAGGATGTCGGCGAGTTCCTCGTGGGTGTAGGCGCTTTTCAACTCATCCTGAGGTTCGATCCCACACAGTCGCAGCACGGCGTTGGCGAAGGTGTTGAGACCGCGGATGACGGGTCCGGTCGCGGCGACGAAGCTGTCCAGGGCCGGGACCAGCAGTAGCGCGGCGCGCTCGGACGTCGCCAGGGCGATGTTCTTGGGCACCATCTCGCCGATGACCATGTGCGACAGGACCACCAGGACGAGCGCGATCGCGAACGCCACCGGGTGGGTGAGGCCGGTGGGGACGCCGAGGGTGTGAAAGAGGTCTTCGAAGATCGCGGCGACCGCCGGCTCGGCGACCGCGCCCAGGCCGAGCGAGCACAGCGTGATGCCCAATTGCGCGCCGGCAAGCAGAAGTGACAGCCTCTGCTGGGCAGCCAGCACCCGTCGGGCGCGCCGGCTGGTGGCGGCCAGCGGTTCGATCTGGGCCCGCCGGACGCTGACAGCGGCGAACTCGGCGGCGACGAAGAAGGCGTTGCCGAACAGTAGGCCGAGCGCGGCGAGCAGGAGCAGCGCGGTCATCAGTGCCTCTTCAGGTCCGCGGCGGTGGCGCCCGGCGCCGGGGGCAGCAGGGTGACGGTGTCGATGCGGTGCCCGTCCACGGTGGCCGCCGTGACAGTCCAGCCCTCGACCTCGACCTGGTCGCCACGTTGGGCCAGCCGTCCGAGGCGGTGCAGCAGCAGGCCTGCCAGGGTGTCATAGGGCCCGCTGACGTGGGGAAAACCAGGCGCGACGTGAATGGCTTCATCTATCCGCAGCCTCGCCGGGACGGTGAGCGCGGCACCGGCGCCGGTGTCAGCGCCGGCGTCAGCCTCACCCGTCGTCACGGCGTCGTGCTCGTCCTCCACGGCGCCGACGAGTTCCTCCACGACGTCCTCGAGAGTCACGATGCCCGCCGTGCCGCCGTACTCGTCGATGACCACCGCCATCTGCAGCCCGTGCTGGCGTAGCAGCGCGAGCAGCGGCTCCAGATGCAGGGTTTGCGGGACCTGGGGAATGAGGGAGGCCATCACCGACACCGGGGTGGTGCCGCGTTCTGCGACAGGGACGGTGAAGACCTTCTTCACGTGAGCGATGTGGGTGATGTCGTCCAGGTCGGGCCGGCCTTCGGCTGTGGAGGTGATCGGAAACCGGGAATGACCGGAGGCCTGGCTGGCGGCGAGCAGGTCTGCCAGCGAGGTGGTCTCGGCCACGCTGATGATCTGGGTCCGTGGAGTCATGACGTGCCCGGCGACGCGGTCGCCGAAGTCAAGCGAGCGGGCGATGAGCCGCGCGGTCTCCCCGGGCAGCGTGCCTTGGTCGGCGGAGTTCCGCACGAGGCTGCTCAGCTCGGTGGCCGAACGCGCTGAGCGCAACTCCTCCTGCGGTTCCATGCCCAAGCCGCGGACGATGATGTTGGCCAGGCCGTTGCACGCTGCGATCAGGGGCCGGAACGTCGTGGTGAACACCGCCATCGGCGCGGCGACGGTGCGGGCGACCGGCGTCGGCCGCGCGATGGCCCAGTTCTTGGGGACCAGCTCGCCCAGCACCATCTGCAGCACCGTCGCCAGGGTCAGCGCCACGACGACGCCCACCGCGTCGGCAGCCGGCTCGGGCAGGCCCGCCGCGCTCAACGCCGGCCGCAGCAGCGTGGTGATGGACGGCTCGGCGAGAAACCCGACCAGCAGGGTGGTGATCGTGATGCCGAGTTGGGCGCCCGACAGCTGGAACGACAAGGTGCGCACCGCGGCCAGCGCTCGCTGCGCGGCCCGGTCCTCTGCCTTCGCGGCGAGCTCCAGTTCGGCGCGGTCGGCCGCCACCAGGCTGAACTCGGCCGCCACGAACAACGCGGTGCCGAGGGTGAGCAGGCAGACGATCGCCACCCCGCCAAGAGCCAGGACCACTACGGAGCCCCTAGGCCGGAGCAGCGCGAAAGACGCCGACGGCTGTTCACAGTCGGCTCAACGGTCAAGGTCCTCACGATGTCCCCACCCTGCCATCCCTGTCGCGTCGATCTGCACGGCGGCCTTGTCGAGCGCGTAGGAGGCCATGCCTCCACGATGGCATATGCCGCGACCCGCGCCGAGTCTGACAGGGGCGGCAGCCTCGTCCGGGCGCGCCGCTACGCTCCTCGGGTGTCCCTCGACCCGAGCCTGGCGCCCGCGCAACCGCCGCGCGGTCGCCCCTGGGCGGCCAAGGCCTTGAAGGCCCTTCCGGCAGGACCCGCGGCAGGCGTGGCGCGGACCGTGCTGCGTGCCGTGCTGCTCGCCTTCGAGGCCGTCGAGCGCAGGGCCGCCTGGCTGCTGCTGCGCCTGGGCTGGCCCGTGCGTGTCCACCCCTTCTCCGGCTTCGGCACCGGCGGCTGGGCCTTGCTGGGCGGACGGGTGCTCGTCGAGGCACCCCCTCGCGTCGGCGACGCGCGGTCGAGCAGGTGGGCGGTGCTGCGCTCGAACCTGCTGCCGTTCCTCAGCGTCGAGGTGCCCGGGGCGCGCGTGCGCGTCACGCTCGGCGAGCGCGAGGTGATGGCGCGCGCCGACCGCGAGGGTTACCTGCAGGTGCGCCTGGAGGACCTTCACCTGCCGCCAGGACGGCACCAGGTGACTCTCACCCCGGTGCGGCCGGCCGGCAAGCCGGCCCTCGGCGTCGTGCACGTGCCCGACCCGGCGGCGGACGTGGCAGTGGTCAGCGACGTCGACGACACCATCGTCGACTCGGGAATCGCCCACGGCCTGGGCGCCACCCTGCGGACGATGCTGCTGCAGGAGCAGTCGACCCGGGTCCCGCTGACCGGCGCGCCGGAGCTGTACCGGGCGCTGGCCCAGGGGACGCCGGGAACGGTCGAGCGACCGTTCTTCTACCTCTCGACGAGCCCGTGGAACCTGGTCGGCTACCTGCAGGGCTTCCTGACGCGGCACCGGTTTCCCGACGGGCCGCTGGTCCTGACCGACTGGGGCCCCGGCGCTGACAGCCTGCTGCGCGTCAGCTCCCGCACGCACAAGCTGTCCACCCTGCGACAGCTGGCGCAGGCGTTGCCGCACAGCCGCTTCGTCCTCATCGGCGACAGCGGCCAACAGGACCCGGCCATCTACGCCGACTTCTGCGCCGAGCATCCGGGGCGGGTCCTGGCGGTCTACATCCGCCGGGCGGGCACGGCCGGCGACCAGCGCGTCGAGCAGGCCGAGCGCCTGCTCGACGAGGCCGGCGTGCCGTTCGTCCTCGCCGAGGACACCGATGCGATGCTGCGCCATGCCGTGGAGCTCGGCCTCGTCGCTCCATCCTGACGAGCGTCAGGCGAGCGTGATCCTGAGCGTGCGTCAGGCCGGCGCGATCCCGAGCGTGCGTCAAGCGAGCGGGATCTCGGCGGCTCCGCGCAGGTACATGCACAGCGCGTCGGCATCCCAGCCGCCTACCCAGAAGTCGAGCTTCCAGTCCGCGTCATCGCCCACCTTGCCCGGCAGCGCGCCGGCGGGGACAGAGCTGGATCCGGGACCGTGCACCAGAAGTCGGTACCTCATCCGGATGCCGACCAGCGCCTCGGCGATGCCGCCCGCCTCGATATCGGCGATGCGCACGCGCAGCGCGGTCGCAGTCACCTCGTCGGCGGCGTCCAGCGCGTCGAGGTCCTCCCGCAGGACGTTCTTGCGGGCCTGCCGCCACGCGACCGGATCGTTGTCGGGGACGCCGAGCGCAGCCATCACCTCGGCCTGCGCGCCCGGATCGCCCTCCATCGTCGGCGTGCGGCGCTCGAGGTCCTGTGGCCCGATCAGATAGAACGGAATGCTGGCCCCTGCCGAGTCGGTCAGCGCGTCGCGCTTGTCCAGCACGAGGCCAGGGGCGGAGATCCTCAGATGCAGCGGGTAGATGGGTTCGGCGCCGTCGGAGGCGATGACCCAGTTGCGGCCCTCGAACTTGGGAGCATCGAGCAGTTCCACCCGCGCGCCGAGCAGAGGATGTCCCGACGACGCCACGCCGTCGATCTCGACGCTGCGCACCGTGACTCCCACCCGCGGGCCCCGCGAGCGCCGGACGCGGCGGGGGTCGTCGTCCTGCAGCACCAGCACCCGGTCCAGATCCGGTTCGCCGGCCACGGCGTGCGTCCAGCCGCTCACCCCGCGCGGTTCGTCCGACGGATCGGGATCGGTGGCCAGCCGTACCTGGACGAAGCCCTCGAACCCGAGGGTCAACGCGCTCATCTGTCCGGCTCCAGGGCAGCGCTGCCGTACCGCGCTGTGGCGGCACGCGGCGGGTGGGTCAGCGCGTCGGCGTGGGTCAGCGCGTCGGCGTGGGTCAGCGCGTCAGAGTTCGGGCGCACCGCAACCGCCTTGCGGGTCAGGGCCGGCGACGGGGACGAGAACCCCGACGCGGCCGCGCGAGCGAGGTTGATCCCGAGCCGGGCGAGGTTCTCCGCACACAGCCGCAGCCGCGGATGGGCGTTCGGCTCAGCCGCGAGCGCCAGTCCGGCGGCGGCGTGCTGACCCAGGCGCTCACTGATCACGTACCACGCGTTCTCGGCGTGCGTGGAGACGTGGATGTCGCCGTACAGCTCGAAGGCGGGACCAGCGGTCAGCGTCGGGTACTGAGGGCCCATGGGCAGCTGGGTCAACACCTCGCCCAGCGGGCGGATGACGGTGCTCATGATCTCCCGGGTCGCCTGCCGCAATTCTTCACGCTGCACAGGGGTTTCCGGTCCGAACGAGTAGAACTGGCTGAGCATCATCAGGGTGGTCTCGTAGGACACCGAGAACAGCTGCGCGACAGCACGCGTGCGCTCGTCGGTGATGACGTGGCCGCCCTCCGGCGCGTCCGGATGGTTGCGGGTGAGCGGATTCCTCGCGACCGGACGTCCCGGCACGAAGGTCGGATCGGCGGCCGTCGCCGCGCCGAGCGCCGCATGCGCGTCGACGAAGCGCTGGTAATGCGACCCGCTCAGATGCCCGGGGGCTCCCTCGCCTTCCTTCACGATGAAGCCGATCGCCTTCTGCGCGCTCCTCAGGTCGTGCACGGGCGAGATATGCAGGCCCCGCGACCACGCGTTGTCGTCCTGGTGAGCGACCGGCCCGATGAACAGCGTCCCGTCGTCCAGTGCTGTGAACCCCGCCTCGATGTCGTGGTAGAGAGCGCCCACGTGGGTGTAGGTGATGGGGTCGGGCGCGGGCTCCGGCACGGCAGGGCGCTTCACGGGGAACGTCGGCTCCTCGAAGCGCATGAACCGGCGCAGGGTCGGCTCGCCGAAGGGTTCCAGGACGAACGGCGCATCCGCGGGGAAGTGACGCGCGGCCTGTGGAAAGTTCACGCGCATGAAATGAGGCGCGCCGCCGACCGCGGTGAGCAGATTGTGGACCGTTCCCAGGTGCGCCATTTCCTGCCGCGCCACTTCGAGCAGGGTCCGCTTCCATCCCCGCAGAAGCTCCGCCTGAGGCCAGGTGATCCCTTCATCGGCAGTCTGCCTCATCGTCACCGCGGCGAAGACGTACTGGCAGAGCAAACCGTGTTCGAGCTCAGCGGCCTCGGTCAGCGCGTTGATGAGTTCGGTGCGGGTATTGATCAGCGTCATCGGCAATCGCCGTCCCCGGTGTCAGCGCAGCCACCCCGTGTCACTGCCTACCGACCTGACGGGCGTGCCGGTGTCCGTGCCCTGCGCTCGGTAGCGAGTCGATGCTAAGTGGCTGCGGGCCGGGATCTCAAGAGCCGGTTGCCGATCACGGCTTCACCTGGTCAAGCCGGGTGGGGTCGTCGTCGAGCTGGTCGCCGCTGGCGTCCACGTCGCTCAACCCAACCGAACCATGGCCGCATGCAGCGGGACCCGATGCAGGCCGTGTCGCTCCTTGTACTCCCGGTTGCGCCGGCCTCCTTCCAGAAGCGGGCGACCGCTGGCGACCGCGGACCGCACCATCTCCAGGAACAGCAGGGTGTACGGGCTGAACGCCGCGTCGTACTGGTACACCGCACCACACGTCCACAGATGGAATCGATCGCGATCGGGCAGGCAGAAACCGACCGCCAGCAGCCGATCCGCGTCGCTGATCCTGATCGTCGTGACAAGGTCGCCCAGGCTGTGCAGGAAGTCCTGGAAGGGGCCGTCGCGGTAGAAGTCGGCGGCGCCGTGCCGGGCCGCCGTGTCCCTGATCAGCGTGACCGCCTCGTCCAGGTCGACGTCGCGCACGGCGAGGTTCTCGACCACCACACCGCGTTCCTGCGCGCGCCGCTGGTACCGGCGCATGTTGCGTCGCGCACTCGACCTGAGCCGCTGCAGGTAGTCCTCGATCGTGTGGATGTCGCGAAGGTCCAGGCAGAACCGCTCGTCCATCTCGACAACGTCGAATCCGGCGTCGGCGAGCGCGGCCAGCTGCGGCCCGGCGGTGACGTTGACGAAGCCGAGCCAGGAGGCGCCGGCTTCGACTGCCACCTCGCGCAGCGTCTGGACGATCCGCAGCGGCGCGCGGTGTTCGGTGGCCGGCAGCCTGGTGTCGTAACACTGCCAGTTGTGGCTGAGCAGCGCACGGTCATGGGGGTCATAGCCGTGGACGCGATTGGCCAGGGCGCCCAGCGGATCGCTCGGCGCCTGCAGGCTCGCCGGGCAGATCGCAATGGGATCGCCACTGCTGTCGCGCGCGATGACCAGGACCTGGGCCTGCGCGGGCATCACCGCCGTACGGGCCTGCGCGCTCAGGTAGGCATGCCGGTAGAAGACCGGCGCACCGGCGCGTTCGACCACAAGATCCCACTCGTCGGCGGGGACGTCGGCGATATCGCGATAGACGCTGGTCGTGATCACCGCGCCTGCCCCAGCGTCAACCAGCCCGCCTCCAGCAGCGCCTCCAGCCAGCCGCGGGCGCCGTCGACCGACATCGGCAGGCCGCTGGAGAAAGCCGCGGCCTCGACCACGCCGTCCAGGTCGCGCTCACCGTCGACTGCCAGCGCCAGGGCCACCAGCCTGGCGTAACCCGCCCCTCGATCCTGCCCGATGCCGTCCCAGGCGCGTTGCCTGGCTCGCTGGTCCACCGCGTCCAGGGCCGCGAACAGGTTGAACGGCCCGCTCCAGCATCGGCTCAGCGCCGGCCCGGCAGGCCGGCCGCTGCCTTCACCAGGCGGCAGCAGCGGCGTCAGGGACGTCGCGACCGCTCGTAGGCTGTCGCGGTAGCCGGCGACCCGGTCGAGCTCGACCCCGGCCAGTCCGGCGATCCATGCCAGGTCGCGGTCCCCGCCGGCCAGCACGGCTGCTAACCGGCGATGCGCCCGGTCGGCGGCGGCCGGCTCGATCCAGCCTGCTTGCTCTGCGGCCCCGGCGCCCCGGGCGACGTCGAGCAGATCGTTGTGCCTGGCCGACAGGCAGGCCAGCACGAGCTGGCTGGTGTCCGGACCGCCGGCCAGCAGCTGGACGGCCACGGCGGCGCAGCTGCTGACCGCGAGCAGCCGCTCCAGGTCCACCCGGTCGGCGGTGTCGCAGGAGGAGTGGCGGTAACGGTCGGGATGGTGGCTGAGGCTGGTGACTGAGACCGGTCTGGCCCGGTCCAGGTAGAGCAGATGGTCCGACGCGCCGACGAACGGCGCCTGGACCCAGGGCACCGCCGGCGCCGAGCGCGCGCCGGCATAGGTCGTCCTCGGTCCCGGCAGGCTGTCCAGCACCATCCCGACCACGGCCGAGGCGACATCCGGCGTGCCCAGCGGGCTGCGCTCGACGTTGAGCATCCCACCGGTGTCGCGCTCGTGCTCGCCCACCATGTCGAGATTGAGCAACGCCACCACGTCCGGCAGCGTGCCGGCCGACACGACGTCGTGCAGGTAGGCCGCCGAGCCGGTGAACTCCGGACCCCACAGGAAGCGGACGCCGCGCCTGCGTCCGGGTAGCCGCGCCAGGGCCCGGGCGGCCTGCAGGCAGGCCACCACGCCGGAGGCGTTGTCGTTGGCGCTGGGGCGAGGGTGGTCCAGGTGGGCGTGCAGCGCCACCTCGCCGAGGCTCGGGTCCAGGCCTGGGATGACACCGGTCACCACCGGCATCGCGGCGCCGGTCGCCACCCGGACCGTCGCCTCCACCTGGTCGCCGGGCCGATGACCGGCGACCAGGTCGCGCATCACCGAAGGGCGGACGCTGAAGGCGAAGATGCCGGCGCCGGGCGGCAACTCCACCCGCCGCGTGCAGTCCTGCTCACCCTCGGCCTGCCAGCCAGGGCTGCACACCACTCCCAGGGCGCCGGCCAGCTCGATGTCGCGCAGCAACGTCGGCGCCACCACCGGCTCCTCGACGAGCACGACCGCGTCGCGCCAGGGCGCCGAGCGACCGCGCACCAGGGCGGCCCGGGCGCCGTCGGTGGGCGCGGAGTTCACTGCCAGGCCGAAGGCGTCGCGCGGGTACTCCACGAGCACCCGCCCCCGCCAGCTCAGCCGCGACGGCCCCGGGGTCCAGGACGCCGGAGCCCTGAACGTCCACCAGCGCCGCCGCTCGCCCGCTACCGGCCAGCGCAGCACGTCGACATCCCGCACACCAGCCGCCACGGCCGCCTCGGCCACCAACCCGGCGGCGCTGTCCAGTCCCGCCGAGGCGGGGAACCGGTCGAGCTCGCTGAGCCGCCGGATCAGCTCCCCCGCTCGCGCGCGGTCCAGGGCAGCGGTCGCCGTGTGGAGGGCGTCGGCCAGGATCACGCCTGCACCGCCTGGAGAAAGCGCTGCAGCCTGGCCTCCGACAGCGGCAGGGCCAGCCGTACCAGGTCCGCCCGGCCTCCCCCGGCCGGCCGGAAGCTCTTGTGGCTGATGCCGGCTCGCCCGAGCACCCGCGAGGCCACCGCGGCGTCCTGAGCCACCAGCCAGGGCAGCGCCGGATGGCCACTCGACGTCGCCACGCCGAGGCGCTGGAGCGCCGTGCGCACCACCGGTCCGACCTCGGCGATCCGGTCGCGCAGCGGCCCGAAGATGTCCCCGGCGCCGATCAGCCGCAGCGCGAACTCCAGCGACGCGGTGGCCACCGCCATCGGGACGGCGCGAGCCCTGACCTCCTGGGCCAGCGCTGGCGAGCAGACCGCGTAGCCGGCACGCAGGCCGCCCAGGCAGTAGCCCTTGGAGAAGCCGCGCACCACGACCAGGTTGTCGACCTCGGCGGTGACCGGCGCCGCCGAGGCGTTCGGACCGAGATAGTTGGCATAGCTCTCATCGACCACGACCACCGCGGTGCCGGCCAGCCGGGCACACAGGCGCGCCAGCTCATCGGTATCCAGGACTTCCCCTGCCGAGCCCGGGCGGTCCAGGACGATCAGCGAGCATGCCCGGAGGGCATCGAGGTCGGCCCAGCTGTCTGCCACCAGCACATCCGAGCCGCTTGCCCGGGCCCACTCGGCCAGATCCGGATGGCCGAACGGAGCGGTGGCCACCCGGCCGCCGTCGGCGAGCGTCGACAGGACCGCCAGCAGCTGGGTGGCGCCGGCGCCGAAGGTGATGCAGTCGGCGTCGAGGCTGACCCCGTGCGCAGCGGAGAGAACCCCGGCGCCCCGGTGGCCGCCGTACGGGTCGTGCAAGCCGTAGTCGCCGACCAGTTCCAGCTGCTCGGTCACACTCGCGGGCCACCATTGTCGCCAGAGCTCCTGCGTCGTCGGGCAGAGGAACTCCGCCTCGTCCGGAGTCCAGTGCAGGTCCAGCTCCGGACCCGGCGCACGAGTCGATCTGACCAGCGCGAGGCTGTCCGGCGGCACGGCGACCGCTCGGCAGACCAGCTGCACGTAACGGGAGTCCATGGTGACCTGCTGGTTCCGGTCGAACTCGGCATGCGTGGCCTCCACGGCGAATCCGCACTGCTTGACCAGGCTGATCACCTGCTCCACCAGGTACACCCGGACGGACTGCCAGAGCGAGGTCGCGCTGCCCTCGGCAGGCAGGTGTTCGAACCATCCCTCGATCCGGCCGGTAGCTGGGAGGTAGTCACGCCGGATGGCGAATGAGCCGTGGCGGTCGGAGGGGAAATGCCCGGTGGCGAGGAAGTTGCGCAGGATCGAGGCGAGATTGGACAGGTCGAGCACCAGGACGCCGCCGGGCGCCAGGCAACGGTGGATCCGGCGCAGCAGCCGGCGCTGGTCGGCATCGGCGCCCCAGCCCAGGCCCTGGACGAAGATCACGGCGTCGACCTCGCCGACCGGCCACGGCTGGGCGGTCATCACATCGTGCTGGAGGAAGCTCAGCCCGTGCTCGCCGCCGTGCTGGGCCTGAGCCCGCTCCAGAGCCGACGGGGACACATCCAGGCCCGTCACCTGGAAACCGTGGCTGGCCAACCCGCTGGAGTGCCGCCCGGTGCCGCAGCCCAGATCGAGGACCCTTCGCCCAGGCGCGTACTCCTCGAGCACCTTCTGCAGGTACCGCACCTCGACGGCCGTCCGCTCGGCTGTGTACTCCTGCTCGACGAGCGCCCAGAACGACGGCCCGAAATAGGTCCGGTACCACGGCTCGGCCGGCGGATCACCTCCTGGCACGAACCAGTTCCATACGCGAGAACACGTCGCAGACGTCGCAGAGATTCTTGGGCCCCGGGTACCCGGCCTGTGGGATGAACGCACCGCCGCAGATGTCGCACAGCTCGCTGGCGATGGGCTCCATGTACCTCTGCATGTTGGCGAACGCGTTGAAGGCGTAATAGTCGGCACCCGGCCACAGCCCCAGCAGGTGGTCGGCGATGGCATAGGACATCGAGCGCTCGTCCGGCCCGGTGGTGAATCGGCCGGGCGCGCCCTGGCGGTTCCACTCCGGCGCGGTCAGCTCCAGGTAGAGGGTGAGCTCCTTCTTGGTGATCCGGTACAGCGGGAAGGTGTAACGGAAGTCGCCGAGCTGGCGCACCGGCAGGCTGCCCATCCGGAAGCCGCTCATCCACCAGGTGACCAAGCTGGCCAGCAGGTCATCGGCGTTGAAGCCCCATGCCACGTCGGTCACGCCGCGCCTGACGGCAGTGATCTCGATCATCCGCCGCAGCACCTGATGGCCGATGACCATGGTGCTGGAAGCGCGGTCGCTGGCCACCACCCGGGTCATCGCCTCGACGAACGGCACCTTCAGCCCGAACACTTCCTGGACGTCTTCGGCGGTGGAGATGACGTGCTCGATGTCCAGACGCCGGCAGGCGTCCACCGCGGCCTGGAAGGTGGCGCTTTCCTCCCAGTCGGGCAGGCCGGTCACGGTCAGCGCGATCGTCGAGAAGTCGGGTAGCCGGTCCCGGGTCCGCTCCAGCAGCTTGAGCAGCGCGATGGAGTCGCGGCCGCCGGACAGGCCCAGCACGATCCGGTCGCCATCCCGGATGGTCTGGCCGGAGGTCACCGATTCGACGAAGACCGTCTCCACGAACTGCGGGAAGGTGTCCCGGTCGAACTGCTCGCTGCGCACCTCCAGATCGCCCTTGTCGTCGAACAGGACCGATTTGGTGTAGACCGGTTTGACCGCGGCGTACTTTCGCTGGGACGGCGCGCGGGTGACGCCCATGTCGTAGTGGCGGACCTGGAACACCTCGACCACGTCGTCGGCGCCAAGCAGCACGCTGTCTTCGCTGACCAGTTCGCCGTTCAGCCGGGTCATCACCGAGTTGAGCGGCACGCCGGCCAGCCGGAGGAGGTCCACCAGGGACTGCCCGGTCTCAGCCGGCAGAGCCGTGACCCCACCGACCTTGTCATGCAGGATTGCTTTGGGCATCTGTGCTCCTACCTCACCAGACCGCGAACGGGATCAGCATTTCCATCGGGGTTATCGAGCCGTGCTCATAACGCATGTCCTCCTGCGGCACCGGGAAGGCAGGAGCGGTCGCGACGGCTACCACATCGCCCACCCGCCGCAGCAAGTTCTCCGAAGCCGGCCACCACCCACGCTGCGCGACCTCCCATTTGCTCGCCACCCACGCGACGTCGCCGAGCGCATCCCGGGCCACCTGGAGCAGCCGCTGGTGCTGCCCCGGGCAGGAGTGCAGCCATCGCACCCGGCCGGCGCCCCCGCTGACCGGATCGCACAGGCCGGAATCGACCATGGCCGTCCAGCGCTGCGCGACCGCGGCATCCGGACGAACCTCGGTCGCGCCGTGGTCAGACAGCGCCATCGTGCGAATCTCCTGCCGGCGCCAGCCGATCGCGGCGGAGTCAAGAATCGCCAGGGCCTGCTGAACCCGGTCGGAGTAGCCCTCCTGGTGAACCGTGGAGTCGATGTCGACGTAGGCGATGACGAGATCGGCGCCGGTGGCCAGCACCGCGTCGATGTCGGCCACGGCCTGGCTCGCGGTGTCCCGGGGGTCCGGTGGCGTGGCAGCCGGTCGAGTGGGCGCCACGAGGCTCGCACCCTGCCAGAGCGCACGCGACCAGGGGCCTGGGTAGTCGGCGATCATCCCGGGAATCACCGACGATCTGACACCGACGGCGCGCAAGCGGCTGAACACCGACTCGACCGGACCGATCAGGTTCGCCGGGCCTGGGCCCACCGCCTCTACCGGCGAGCCGTCGACCTGAAACACCATGCCAGGAACCAGGTGTCGCTCCAGGCCCGCGCCGGTCAAGGCTGTCAGCCAGGCCGTCGTGGAGGTACTGGGAAAGGTCGTCACCAGCGACTCGCAGCGAGCCGCCGGCCAGCATGCCTCGGCGATCGACAGCCCTACCCCATCCACGGCCAGCAGCACCGACTGGCGCCCGGCGTCAGATTGGGCGCGCGCCTGACGTTCGATGACGTCAGCCGCCCGCCCAATCGTGCTGCGTTCGGGCAGTTGGAGAAGGTTAGAAATTGGGGACGCAGTCAGTACAGGTGGTGCGGAACTTCGGCAGCTGGACTTCCTGGCGCGTGATCAACATCTTCTCGATCGCCGAAGGAACGAGGACTGCGGGAGCCGTGGTGATCTGCTGGTCCACACGGCGGAGCTGCTGGGTGGGAGTCATGACAACCTCACAAGGGAGTGTGATAAGTGATGTATCGAAGGTACACCCTGTTTTTACCGGCGACAATGGCTTTGTCGTATATAGGAAGAGTGTGACGGAGGCCGAGCGCAGCGCGCCACGGCGACCTCGCTACAGCAACGGAGGGCGCGCCAGGGGTTCACGTTGCACCAGATGAGCGGCGATGATCGCCCGGTCCCAGGCCGGGACGCCGGGCAGGCCGCTCAGCCAGTGCACCAGGTCCAGCAATGTCGTGGCCTCGCATTCTTCTAGAAGACAAGTGCGCACCTGCCGCAGTCGCGCCTCGTCCCCCGCACCGATGGCGCGCGCCACGGTGTCCAGAGCCCGATGCAGGTCGAGGTCGATGACAACGTCCGGTTCGAGCCGCCGTGCCGCCTGCCTGATCGCCAGCTTGGGCGTGCCGTCGCCGCCGGCGAGGGTGCGATAGACCCGGCGCCTGGCGGGGTGGTCGAACCAGATGCCGAGTTCGCGGACCAGATCAGCGGGCTCGTCCGGAACGTGCAAGTAGCTGAACAACCTGGTGGTGCCTCCCAGTAACGCTCGTATGTCGGTCGGCCGGCGAGGCCCGTACGACAGGCCCTTCATCACGCTCAGCCGTTCGCTGGCAGAGCCGCCGGACTGCTGGGCGCCCGGCGCCTCCGTCAGCAGTGCGATCGCGGCAGGCCCGCAAGACATGATCAGATCCACAGTGGCGAGCGTGGCCAACGGCGCCGCATTCAGCTGGTACTGCCACAGCGCGCGGATCCGGTGCCGGTCCAGCAGGATGGGTAGCACGTCGAGCAGCAGGTAGCCCCGGTCCTGGATCAGCGTGAGCACCTGCTCGACACGTCCGGCTGCCAGCGTCTCCGGTTTGAGCAGGACGTAGGTGTTCGCGCGCAGGATCGGCCCGGGATCGGGCAGCGACTCGCAGGCCTGGTTCCACGACTCGAGAAAATAAATGTCATCGCAGTAGCGGCCGGCCTTGGCCGCGGACGCGGTCAGCCACCCATCCATGCGGGAGTCCCGCTGGGCGACAGCGGCGGCTTGGACCGCCGGATGGCGTTGCGGGGAGTTATGTTGCGGGGAGTTATCAGGCAGCACGGCTTCCCCTCATGCGTCGATTGTAGCCATTTTGACCTCTATGCCAGCCTTTCCCTGCCGAGCCCGTCGAGCTGCGTCCGCGCGGCGGTTCGGACGGTCAGCCGTCGCGGACGGTCCCTGCCATAGCGGCGACCGCCCGCTCGACCTGCGCCTCGGTGACGATGGGGATGACCGCCGCCAGGAACGCGCCGATCGGCGTATCCAGCACCAGCGTCCGGCCGGTGTCATAGACCGTGATCCCGTCGGAGCTGTCGGCCGGTTGACCGGCCACCTGCCGGCGGGCGGGATCGGCGGTGTCCAACGGCACCAGCGGCAGGCTTATCCCGGTCGCGAGCTGCCGGCCGGCCGGGCGGTGGTTGAGCACGGTCGCGACCCGGCCGGCCCAGGCCAGCATCCGGTCGCTGACCTCGGCATCCGGATCGCCCTCCAGCCATAAGCCGAGCAAGTCACGGCTGAGGGCGACGCCCGCCGCCCGGACGGCCTGGCCGACGCCGGCGGGGCGCATCATCGGATACGCATGCGTGACGGCCCGGAAAGTGCCCGGCACCCGGCGGCGCACCCGCAGCCAGGGGTTACCCTCGCGGTCCACGTCGTCGGAACCGGTGTCACGAGCTGCGGTCAGCTCCCACCCCAGCGCGTGGCGCCGCGCCAGGTCAGCCAGCCAGGCCTCGTCGGAGCCGTCCAGCCGGGCCAGCACCGCGCGGGCGTCGAGCCGGTCGCGCAGCCGCAGCCGGGGCCGGTCCACCATCTCGGCGATCAGGATCGCGGCGGCCCAGCGGCGCCCGGACACCCCGACCCCCCGGACAGTCTCATGGTCGGTGAAGAGCTCGGCGTTCCAGCGCAGCACCGAATGGCTGTGAAAGATCATGCCGGCGCAGTTCAGCTCCACGTGTGTGCCCTTGTCGTCCTGGAGCGCGATCACGGCCGACCAGCCCCAGTCGCGACGCGCGACCGTGGCCGCACGCAGTTGATAGCCGAGCTCTGCCAGCGCGGTGACCGCCCGCCATCCGTCGGCGATGGTCGGCAGCACCAGATCGAGATCGTCCATCTGCCGCTGGTAACCGGCCGGTTGCAGGTGCTCATAGCCGAAGCCCTTGATAACCAGGAACGGCACTCCGGCCGACCGCAGCGCCTCGTCCACCTGCCGCAGCTGGATCACCGCCCGGGCGTGGTTGCCCCGGCGCAGCGCCACCCGCTCGGCGACCAGTTCGGTGCACGCCGGCGCTGCCAGGAACTGGTCGGCCAGCGGCAGCAGCACCTCCTGCTCCTCGGCCAGCAACGCCAGCCGACCGAGGGTGACCGCGTCGGCCGAGTCCAGACCTCCTGGCCACAGCAGGGCATTCCACAGCCGCTGCCGGTCCGATAGCTTCCTCGCGCTCATCGCACGCCTCCCTCTTGTCGGCTGCGGGGCTCGGCGTCGGACAACCGCTCCAGTCCCGCCACTAGACCAGCCCCGCCACTAGACCAGCCCCGCCCGGCGCGTCGCCCAGCTCTGAGTCACGCGCAGGGAACCTATTGCCGCCACCAGCCACACCGAGCCCACCAGCACCTCGGCGAGCAGCGGCAGCAGCGCGCCAGCGGCATCCCCGAGCGCCAGTTGGCGGCAGCCCTGGACGCCGTTGCCTAGTGGCAGCAGATGGCTGAGGAGCGCCAACCGACCGGTCAGCTCGTGCGGCAGCACCGCGCCCGACAGCAACGTCAACGGGACGGTCAGGCTGGCGCTGAGCAGGTTGCGAGCGTCCGGCCAGAGCAGTGCCACCCCGGCCAGGGTCATCGCCAGGCAGGTCGAGCTGTAGGCCATCGCCATCGCGAGCACCGGCAGCAGAAGCGAGGATGGGTGCAGCAGCCGCACCTCGGGAAGGTAGGCGAACACCGCCACCAGCGCTGTGGCGCTCATCAGGCCCCCGTCGACCAGCCGGTCGACGGCCCGTCCGAGCATCGAGGGGACCAGTCCCGCCGGCGAGACGACGAGCAGGCCTGCCGTGCCCAGCGCGCGCTCCCGGGTAGCCATCGGGATGGCCAGCAGCGCGCCGGTGGCCGCCGAGGCGCACGCGGCGCCGATCGCGATCCGGTGCGCCACCGATTCGCTGCCCACCAACAGCCCTACCGACGCCAAGAAGGCCGCCTGGGCCACCACCCGGACCAGCCAGCCGCCGACGTAGGTGTACCACCGGTACGACGCGCGAAAGTCCCGCCACCCGATGACGGCGGCGAACCGGAAGGTCGCGAGCAGGGCGGCAGTCTCATCGATCGGTTCGCCGGAGGTCAGCCGGTCAGGCGCCATCGAAGGCTCCCGTGGCCTGAACGCGCCGGATCGCCCACCGCACCATCTCCCACGCCAGCCACCAGGTGATCGCGACCAGTCCACCGGCGGCCAGCGCCGGTAGCAGCACCCCGCCCGTGGACCGGCCGGTGGCCACCGCGAACAGGTCCATCACCCAGGACAGGAAGAACAACCGTCCGGGCACCTGGACCCAGATCGGCCAGGCGCGCAGTGGCGCGAGGACGCCCCCGAGCACGAACGCCGGATAGGACATCGCGTTCTGCCAGGAGCGAGCGTGGGAGGTCAGCAGGAACACGGCGGCGAAGAGGTACGTCGCCCCGGCCATCGCCACGGTCAGCAGCACCACGATGCCCGCCAGCAGCCACGGCCGGTCGATGCCCAGATCGATGTGGAAGAACAGCACCGCCACCACGCCGGACTCGACCAGCGCGACCAGCCCGAGCAGCGAGATGGCAAGCACCCGGCCGAACATCGCCTGGGCCACCGACACCGGCGTGACCAGCAGCGACGCGAACGTGCCGTTGCGGCGCTCTTCGTCGATCAGGTCACCGCCGGAATAGATCGCCAGCGACCACACCGCGGTCACGTAACTGGCCAGCACTCCCACGATCGCCAGATCGCGCCGGCCGGTCTGGGCGAGCATCGTCAGGTACAGCACCGCGGCGAACGGCACCAGGGCCAGCACCTGCAGCTCGTCCAGCCGGCGAAGGCTGATCAGCATCTGCAACCGCAGCCCGGCGAGCAACACGCTCATGGGGCGGGCACGTCGAAGAGCGCGAGATAGGCGTCCTCGACCGAGGCCGGAGCGATGCCGAGCCGGTCGGCGCCGGCCTCCTGGGCCCGGGACGACAGCTCAGCGGCGTGCTCCTTGCTGTCAAGGCCGAACCGGGCAGTGCCTCCCGGACGCAGCGAGAAGGTGAGCACCCCGGGCAGCAATGCCAGCTCGCGGTACCGGGCTTCGGCCAGGCCGCCGACGTCCACCGATACCCGGACCTGGGAGGGGATCTCCAGCTCTCCGGGCGCGCCGCGCAGCAGGATGCGGCCGCGCGAGATCAGCAGCACCTGGGCGCACAGCGCCTCCGCCTCGGCCATGTCGTGCGTGGTCAGCAGGATGGTGACGCCACTGGTGGACAGGTTCACCACGATCTCGTGCAGCGAGTGGATGCCGATCGGGTCCAACCCGGTGGTGGGCTCGTCCAGGAACAGCACCCGTGGGTCGCCGACCATGCCGCGGGCCAGGTGCAACCGTTGCTTCATGCCGCGGGAATAGGTGGACACCCGGTCGCCGCCACGGTCGGCGAGGCCGACCAGTTCCAGCAATTCCGCCGCCCGCCTGCGCGCCGCCGGTCGCCGCAGCCGGAACAGCGAACCCCAGTACTCCAGGTTCTCGCTCCCGGTCAGCCTCGGGTACAGGCCCTGGTCGCCACCCAGCACGACCCCGATGCTGCGGCGAACGTCGGCCATCTGGGCGACCACGTCGAAGCCGGCCACCGTGACCGTGCCGTGCTCGGGCCGCAACATGGTCGAACACACCCGTACGAGCGTCGTCTTGCCCGCCCCGTTAGGGCCCAGCACGCCGCAGATCTGCCCCGACGGCACCTCGAAGGACACCTCGTCCAGCGCCCGGCGCAGCTTGGCGCCCCGGCCGAACTCTTTCACCACCCCGTGGACGGCAAGGGCGGCCTCAGGCATGACACATCAGCCGGCGGTCGGAGAATCCGGCCACCGAGCGGCCCAGCTTGACACGGAGCCACTGGGCGCACGTCCGCTCCAGGGCCGACTGCGATCCCGTCACATGCGCAACTCTCGCCTGGCCGCGGCCACCGGCGGGCAACGCCGTGACCGTAAGCGGAAGTGGCCGCCACACAGATGCGGCGCGCCATGGTCATGGCGCGCCGACACCTGCGCTTGGCGGATCAACGGTCCTTCTTCCGCTTGATGACGCGCGGCTGCATGTTGGACGCTGCCATGATTCTTACCCCCTCACCAGGTTGAGATGTCGCAGGGAACACCGAACGTCGTGCCTGACGCGCGAGCAGCCGAACTCTGGGCTTGCTACGCAAATCAGGACGTAGCGGTTAACTGCTGACAGAAGTGTAGAAGTCACGGCCAGTGAAAAGCAACGATTCGGTCCAGTACCCAGATGGTGCGGCGGCGCCCGGCTGCAGCAACGCCGTCCAACCGCAAGCGGGACTGGCCCTCAAACAGATCCGGCGCGCCATGGT